>NZ_AP019847.1 GCF_007990635.1 Leptotrichia hongkongensis
TAATCAGTAAAAATATCGAAAGGAGATGAATAAATGAGAGAAAAAAGTAGGATATTACGTAAATTAACTGCGGCGCTTCTTCTAAACGTGTTCAGCTTCAACATTCTTGCCGACGGTCTTCAGGTTGACCCTAATTCAAGGTACAACACAAGCCTTGACAGGGCTCAGAATGGCGTGCCTGTCGTTAATATTTCCACTCCGAATGGCCGTGGTGTCAGTATTAACGAGTTTTTGGAGTACAACGTGGGACGTGAGGGGCAGGTTCTTAACAATGCCGACAACATCGGTAGAAGCCATCTCGCAGGAATCATCAATGCAAATCCAAATCTTGGGCCGAATCAGGCCGCAAATCTTATCCTGCTTCAGGTTAATGGGGCAAACAGATCGCAAATTGAGGGATATATCGAGGCTCTCAGCAGACAGAAAGTGAATGTAATTTTAAGCAACGAAAATGGAATATATTTAAACGGCGCAGGGACAATCAATATAAAAAACTTTATCCCTACAACTGGAAAGGTTAAGCTTAAGGACGGAGATGTAATCGGAATTGACGTCGAAAAGGGAAGGGTCATTATCGGGGCAGGCGGCTTTGATGCGACTAATACAGACTATGTTAACGTTATTGCAAAGGCCATGGAGATGCAGGGAAACCTTGTAGGGAACAAGGTTGATGTAACTTTGGGGGAAAACACTGTTGACTCCAGTGGTACTGTAGCTTCTAAAAATGGTATAAACTCAGTTGCAATTGACGCAAGCAACCTTGGATCAATGTATGCCGGGCAGGTAAGGATAGTCAGCACGGACAGGGGGGCAGGAGTAAACTCCAGCGGCCTTATCTATTCAAGGGATGCAAAGCTTGAGATTACGGCTGACGGAAAAATCAATGTGGCCAAGATAAAGGGTGACGGAATTGAAATAAACGGGACTGAATATACACAAAGCGAGCTTGCAAGTTCTGACAAGGGGATTAATGTCAATGCATCTAAGATAAAGTTGTCAGGGGAAACTCAGGCAAACGGGGACATCAATCTTAATGGGAATGTTGAGAACAAGTCAAACATATACACAGGCGGAAACCTGAATACGCTTGACATGATAAATTCAGGAAATATTAACGCTTCAGGGAACATAACGGCAAAGGATTTTAAAAACTCTCTTGCAACAGTTCTTTCTGGAGGAAACTTTAATGTAAAAAACTTGGATAATTCTGGAAATATACAGGTTTCAGGAATTACAGACATTAATGGGAAATTTGACAATACAGGGTCACTGACTTCCGTTAGACGTATTTCAGTCTCAGGAAACATAGGAAGTACAGGTAAGATACTGACAAATGAGGACCTGTCATCTAAGGACATGGTAACGTCAGGGACAGTTGCGGCCAAGAACCTGAGAGTGGATAATCTGTCTAATGATGGTAAAATAAGCACAAATGGCGAACTGACTGCAAAAAATGTGAAGAATACTGGAGATATTCTGTCATCAGGCAGAATTTCAGGAAGCAGCCTTGTCACTTCAGGAAAGGTTCAGACTAATGAAACGCTTGACATTGACGGCCTTCTTGACAACAGCGGGACAGTCGGGGCTTCAAAGGACATATCAGTTGCAGGGAACGTATTGAATACAGGGGAAATCCTTACTAATGGAGATTTCGCTTCAAAGAATATGGATACTTCCGGAACTGTAGTTTCAAATAATTTAAGAACTGGGAACCTTAAGAATGACGGTAAAATTGTAGCCAATAAGGACCTGACTGCTAAGAAGGTTTCAAGCACGGGGGATATTACTGTTGTCGGTAAAATTTCAGCTGACAGCCTGAAATCTTCAGGAGCTTTAAGAACCAACGAGGATTTTTCTGTTAATGGAAGGCTTGACAATGACGGGACAATTGAAACTTCAAAGAACGTGGCTGTTTCAGGAGATATTGGCAATACTGGTAAAATAATTTCAGGCGGTAATTTAAGCGGTAGGAAAGTAACTAATACTGGAGATATTGCGGCAGCTGGAACAGTCTCAAGTGACGATATGTCAACTTCGGGAACTGTAAAGGCAAACAAGACAATTACAGTTTCAGGAAAGCTTGAGAATGACGGGGCAGTTGAAACTGCTGAAGATGTGAAGGTGTCCGGAAATATAAGAAATACTGGAAGGATTGCTTCAAATGGGGACTTAACTGGTAAGGACACGATTTCTTCAGGCACAATTGCTTCAAGAAATGTGAAAGCTGATAACTTAAGCAATGACGGAGTGATCATTGCAAATGGGGACTTAAAGGCAAAAAATGTTAAGAATACTAAAGATATTACAGCTGTCGGGACAGTCTCATCTGATGACCTGGTAACGTCAGGGAATGTAAGGGCAAACGGAAAAATCACAGTTTCAGGAAAACTCGAGAACAGCGGTGCTGTTGAAACTTCAAAGAACATATCGGTTGCAGGAAACATTAAGAATGATGGAAGAATTGCGGCAAATGATGACCTTACAGGGAAGAATACCGAAAACAATGGAAATATCTATGTCAAGAATCTGGAAGTCAATAACTTAAAGAATACTGGAAAAGTTGAAGGCGTGAACCTGAAGACTGACGATATTTCAAACAGCGGAGATATTACGGCAATTGGCAAGATTTCAAGCGGAAACATTGATAATTCAGGAAAGCTGCTTGCCAATGATACAATTAGTGCCAAGAATATAAGAAATGCCACTAATTCGAGTAAAATTGCAGCTGGAAAAGGCATAACTGGGGAAAGAATTGACAATTCCGGAACATTTGCCACAAACGGAGATATCAAGGCTACAAATTCACTTGTGAACAGCGGAACTGTTGACGGTAAGAGAATTGATATTTTAGGAGCTGACTTTGTAAATTCAGGAAAGATAAATGCCGACAATATTAAAGCTAACGTAACTAATACAAGAAATGACGGATTTATCTATTCAGGAAATGATGTTGATTTGACTACAGGCACTTTAATCAACACTAAGGAAATTACTGCAGTCAATAATGTAAACGCCGCAAATGCGAATGTTACAAATAGCGGAAAGATTGCCTCAAATAATAGAGTCCTGCTTGATAATTCAGCAATTACAAATACTGGGGAAATTTTATCAAATGAAATACTGATGAGAAATGCTCAAAGATTTGATAATACTGGAACAATCAAGGGGAACAATGTTGAGCTTGGCGTTAACCAGAATATCAACCTTACGGGAAACCTTCACGGACAGCAAAGGCTTAAGATTTCAGCAAACAACATTGCAAACAATGGTAACACTACTGGAAATGGACTAATCGAGATTAACTCAAATGACTTTACGAACAACAGGGAGCTTGCTTCCGATACAGTTATCATAAATGGCCGTGGGGAAGTAGTCAACAACAGCATGATTACTGGAAATAACGGAAAGGTTTCAGGAAGAAATATCACAAATAACGATTTAGTTGCATTTGAAAATATTCTCGAAATGAATGCACAAGGTAAAGTTCAGAATAACAAAGGTAAAGCCATCTATGGCGGGCAGGCTCTTGCCATCAGGGCAAACGAGATAATGAATGACGAGGCCGAAATACTTGGCGGAAACATGGACCTTAATGCCGCAAAGATTACGAACAATGTGGGTACAATCCAGTCGACAGGAAATATTACGATTACTTCCAGCGATTTTCAGAACATTGGTAGAGTTTCTAACTTAGGGAATTATGAAAAGTATTACGAAACTTGGGATAATAGAAGGTTGTCCGAAGCTGATGTTCTTAATGGATGGGTCTATCATCATGGAGATGACTGGGATAAAAGTTCTAATGGAAGCCGTACAAGAAAAGCCCGTCACGAGCAAAGAGAATGGCTTGAAACGTTCATAAGGGATGCTGGCGGAAATTCATTGCTGCTGACAAAATATCAGAATGATGCCAGAAATGCATTGAATAATGGATACCAAAGGCTTGAAAGTGAATCTGCAAGACATCCGGAAGTTGCTCTGAAAGGGAAAATAGAAAGTAGGGCAACGACAGAGTATGGCAAGGTTTTAGCAAGTGGAAATATCACAATAAATTCAGCTAATTTCAAGAACAGGGACAGCATAATTTCAGGCGGAGGCCTAGTCAATATTACTGCAACTAATTTTGAAAATTCAGTAACAACAGGCAATCCTGTCCAGTTGAAGAAAGGTAAGGAAAAATTAGAATTAGAGATAAAACGGTATACAAAAAGAAAAAGACCTAGAGTAAAAATGGTGGCTTATTTCCACAGGGAACTGACTGCAGGAGATATTGGCTATGAATCAGGACAGCCAAGCGTAATTGAAGGGCAGCAGGTTGTCGTAAGTGCTCCGAATATTATACAAAACCCTATCGAAGCAGGAAATGGTAAAGTATTGAATAATGGCGGAGCAATAGGAAGAACTTTATTGTCTTCAACTTCAGTTGGAGTGAATAAAGGGACAAGTTCTGCCAACGGTCAGGTTCAGGCTGCAGGAAATACCTTACTGTCTAAAGTAAACAGCAGCTTTAACGGAAATTCACAGATTAATGGGAGCTCAAATTTAAATAGCCCGATAAACAGCACATTTAACAGGGCTGTTCAGATTGCAGGCAACAATTCTGGAATTAAGGATATTAAGAATACTGGTATCATAAGTGTCAATCCAATACTGGCAAGCGCAATGTTTACAGCAAATATGAATCCGTCATCAAGATACCTGATGGAAACTAGAAGCAGATATATAAACCTGGGACAGTATTTTGGAAGCGACTACTTCACTTCAAGAGTTGGATACTCCGAAATATGGGACAGGACAAGACGGCTTGGGGATGCATATTATGAAAATCAGCTGTTGACAAGAGCGTTGTCAGAAAAACTTGGAACAGCTTTCATAAATGGAAAATCTAACCAGGAATTAATAAAGGCAATGATGGACAATGCCTCAGCTGAAGGTGCAAGGCTTGGGCTTACAGTAGGGCAGGAACTGACTCAGGATCAGATAAATAGCCTGAATGAGGATATTGTCTGGTACGTAACAAAAAATGTAAACGGTATTGAAGTTCTTGCTCCGCAAGTCTATTTAAGTAAAAATACACGTTCAATAATTAATGATGATACAAGAAACAGGGTTGGCGGAATAAACGGAACATACATCGAAACTAATAATTTAGTCAACAATGGTACAAAATATGGTAACGGCGGAATCACAGTCGTTAATGCTAATACGGTAAGAAATGAAACAGCTACAAATCTTCTTTCAGAAATTTCAGGAGACAGAACTTACATAAATGCGGCCGGAAATATAGAAAATATTGGCGGACTGATAGGCGGAAGAGATTTAGTTTCTGTAGTTTCTCAAAATGGTGATGTAATTAACAGAACTACGACCAGGGAAGTTGGATATAACAATGGGGAATTTGACAGAACAAGATTTACTGATGTTGTATCTGCAGCTGAAATATCTTCCAAAAACGGGCCAACATATATTCAAGGTAAAAATTATACTTCAACAGGAGCTATAACAGCAGGGAATACAGTAAGAATAGATGCAAGTGAAAACGTGAACATCAACGCCTTAAAATTAACTGGGGAGCAGAAGTTTGGAAGAAACGGTGATAATTATGGAAGCTATGGATTTGTAAACCATCTGCAGTCAGCTGTAAATGGAACTGACGGAGTTATGATAACGTCAGGAAAGGATACAAATATTTCAGGAAGCCAGGTGGCTTCGCTTGGAAATGTAAACATTAATGCACAGAATATTAATGTTACAAATGTCGTTAATAGCGAATCTATAGAATCAAAACGTGTCAATTCAGGATTTATAAGCACTGAAACAAAGACTAAGAGCGCATATATCGAAAGCAGTCAAGGCTCCCAGATCTTTGGAAACAATGTGGTGCTGGACTCCAAGAAAGATACAAACGTCATCGCCTCAGATATAACGGCAAGTAAGGATGTACTTGGAAATGGCGGAAACATACTGGTAACTGCAGGAAATAACGTGAACATTTTAAGCAACACGACTTCACAGTCAAGTAGCTCAACGACATCAAAGAATAAAAGCATAGGCTCGCTTAACGTAGGAAGCAAGGGAAGAGCTGATGGAATGGCACAAGTTATTCAGAATTCATCGCATCTTTCTGCAAATGGTGGGAATATAGTTGTTAAGTCAGGAAAAGATACCTTAATTGGTGCAAGTGAGCTGCAGTCAACAGAAAGCATAGGGCTGGTAGCTGGAGGAAACGTTGTAGTTACAGGACTTGATGAAAAATATGGGGAAAGTTCTTCCAAGTCTAAGGGCGGAATGTTCAGAGGAGGACATCTCTATAAAGGTAATTCGGAAAGTGAAAAAAATCAGAGCATTACAAACAAGGAAAGTGTAATAAGGGCTGGAAAGGACATAGTTGTCAAGGGAGAAAACATTGGAATTCTTGGTTCAGATCTTGACGCTGGGCAGGATATAAATGTGGATGCCAAGAACGGAATTATTGTCAAGTCAAGAAATGAAGTCTACAGCAGTGAAAATCAGAAAAATGAAACAAAAGTAGGATTTTTCGCCAAAGGGCATAACTTATCATTTGAAGCTGGGATAGAAGCAAAATCAAAATCAGACGCTTCAGCAACTAAGCAGATAAGACCTGATGAAAGCACATTAGTTGCAAATGGAAATATCAATCTGAAAAGTGGAGAAAACATCTACTTTGAAGGTGATGCCGCAAGCGGACAGGACATCAACCTTGACTCAAAGAACATATTTATTGCGGACTCTGAAGGAAAGGTTGAATATACGAATGAGAGCAAGGAGAAAAGGGTTTCATTTGGAATAGATATGAATTTCAACAATTTAAGCGATACATTCACTTCGCTAAAAAAATCTTATGAAGCTTTAAATATAATGTGGAATTTAGGCGATATATTTGACTTCACTGGAGATTTGCTGTCAGGAAAGAGCCTGATGGAAAGTATTGAAGGAAATGAGGATACTCTGAAACGTTTAAATACATTAAATTCTGGATTGCAAGGTGGCAGCGGAAAAGCAGGAATTTATGCAAAAGCCTCAATAGCCGCTTCAAAAAATAAAGGAAGCAATAGCACAATAGAAAGAACCAGCCTTACAGCAGGCGGAAACATAAATCTAAAAGGTGATAACAGTATAACAATTAGGGGAACTGACATAAAAGGGTTCAATGATGTAAATATTCAAACAAAAAATCTTGATGTTCAGGCTTCCAAATCATCTATGAACAGTAAAAATACATCGTACGAACTTTCTGGGGAATACAATGTACTGAACCCTAGCTTATCTGTTTCAGGAAACATTAGTCATGGGGAAACAGAAGGATATGTATATAACAATACGAAAATAGATGCAGGAAATAAATTGCGTCTTAATATTGAAAATGGAATAATAAGGGGTGCTAATATCTCTGGAAATGATTTAGATGTAAATGTTAAAGGCAATCTGGAGGTTGCAAGTTTACAAGATTATGAAAAAATTAATCAGACGGGTATAAGTGCGGGCGTAGGAAATATAACAGGAGATACGCGTTCATACAGTGCAGGAGTTGACTTGACAAAAGGTAACAAAATTTGGGTAAATGAGCAGACTTCTTTGATTGGAAGAAACAGCGTGAATGTTAATGTAGGTAACAAGCTTACAATAACAGGAGCAAAAATTTCAAACGAGGAAAATGGAATTGATAAAGGAAATCTTTTAGTAAAAGCCAAGGAAATTGAAGCAAATGGTATTACAAGCAATGACAATCTGCGTAAGTTTGGAATTAATGTTGCCTTTAATGAACGAGCTAAAGGTGATAGGACAGAATTGATACTTAAGAAAAAAGGTGAAGTTACTGTAAGACCTGATGACCTGAAAGAAGTTTCAAATAGATTTGACGAGGAATATGGCGTAAGCGTCGGAGGACATAAATTAGAAAAGATTTCAAGGCCAACAATAGGAAAAGGAACAGTAATCTCAGGCAGCACAACTGGAGAAGTGAACAGGGACATTTCAGTTTCAGAGTCTATAACTGACGGTGTGCAGATAAGCGATACAAAATTTTCATTCATCAGCAATCCATTCGGATGGGGTGATACAAGAAATATTCTAGCTACAAATGCTGGAACTATCGGTAAGTTTATTGACGGTATAAATGGGACAAAGATAGTAAATGGCAGACTTGGAAATTCAATTGAAGGCGCTCTGGGAGCAATGACAGGAAAAGAATGGAATATTAGTAGTTATGAAAATTCGATGAGAAGCGGTACTTTTGATATTGTAGGAAAATTTGAAGAACCTTTAACAAAAACAGCAGGAAGATTTTTCTCAGCAGTTCCAACAAGTGGAGTTCACGGCGGACTTCAGGAGCAGTTTGTAAGGCTTATCAGAAAAGATAAAGTTCCAATAGTAGAAACAAAAATAATTCCAAATCCTGATGGAAAAGGAGAGCCACGTTATGAAGTAAGGGAATTAAAAACAATATCAGACTCAACTTATGTTCCAGAAAAAGGGGAAAAAATAAAGGTAAATACAAATGGAATCATTGAACTAAAAGATCAGGCTGTTAGAAATTCTATATTAAAAAATCTTTCTAAAGAGGAAAAAGAAAAATTAGCTGCCGGAAAACCTGTAACAGTTATAACTCCATATAATCCAACAAGAGGAGCACCTGCGGACTTGATAGAAAGTGGAGCCGGTAAAATATTCGATGGAAGCGCCTCAAGTTTATGGCTGTCTATTGGAATCAACAGGGGAATGGCAATTGCCTACGCTGGAAGAAACAAAAACTACACCTATGATTTTTCATTTTACAGTCAAGGTAATATCATAGGTGTCGGAGCATTAAATCATCTCAGAAACAATGGAATAAGTCTAGGAAATGTTGAAACCGTTAGAATGTATGGAACTCCGATGACTCAAAAAACAGTGGAAGATCTAAAAAAATTTCATGGAATAGATAAAGTCTACTCTGCAGTGAATATAAAAGATCCTGTGGGAGACAATAATGGTGTTGGCGGTATTTCAGGATTAGTTGTTGCAGAAAGAAGAGGAGTTACTTTGAATAATCCTACTGTTCCATTCCACAAGGCAACAGATTTTCTGGGATATGTTCCTATAATTAAAGCATTTGCAAGAGAGGAAGCGGGATCAGTGTTACCATTGCCTACAATACTGGATCCAGATAAACATAAAGAAGCGATTGATCAATATGAAAAAACTAAGCAGGATGCTATAAGAGATGGAAAAGATGTTAATGAAGCTATAAAAAAATGGAAAAGAGATTGGGCTTCACAAAAAGAACATGAAAATTCAATACCAATAACTCCAGATGATGTAGAAAAAATTGCTGAAAATTATGAACTGGATAAAAATGATAAAGATTATACAAAAAAATTAAACAAACTTTTAAAACAGGCTTTCAATGACAAGCACGGTTCTTATATCTATGAATCAGCAAAATTAGGTACAGAAATAACGGATATATTTAGAAAAGCATCAGAAAAAGGAGAATTGACAGAAGATGATAAAAAAAATATTAGAGAAAAATATTATCAAAATCAAGAAAATTTAATAGATTTATTTAAAAAAGCTCCTCCAATAAAGGCTGATTCTTCAGAATTAAACAAGGCAATTAGAAAAAGCAATAAAGATGTTTTTGAAAATCAATATGAAAAAGGTAGATACAATACAGAATTTCATATTAATACCTCTCCAAAATTAAATAACGGCAGAGGAGAAGATTTTAAGAGAACTAGAGAAATTGAAGATGTTTTAAAAAAATTAAAAGGAAGAGTAGGTAATTAATATGAAAAAGACAAAGTATTTTATTATGGCATTTATCTTTTTATTGTTTCTAAATTCGTGTGGCTATCTTCCATATATCTATGAACAGGCTGTAGTAGCTGCTGGTGGTAATCCGTATAAAGATCCAAAACCTAAAAAAGATAATCCACAAGCAGTATTTAATCCTAAATACAAACAAAAAATTGAATTATTATTACAAGATATAGTAAATAGGGAGTTAACAGAAAAAAATATATATTATGTTAATGGAAAAGAAATTGTATTATGGTTACCAGAAGGAGTGGTAATGGACAAATTTTCTCAAGCTCTTAAAGATAAAAGAACTGGGTATGGACTTCCTTTCAGCATTAATTATAAGAAAGAATGCCCAGGACAGGTTCTCGAGAATTCAGTAAAAAAATATGATGGGTTAAAAGTTGTTTCTGACTCAAAAGACTACATATATATATATTCTTTTGAGGCAGAAGGATATGTTGAAAATGTAAAGGAAATATTAACAAAAATAAAAGTTAAAAATGGATTTACGCATCATTGTAAGAACGATAAAGTTGAATAAATTATTAATTTTTTGAGAATTTATCGTTGAAAGAAAAGGAGGAAATGGAATGAAAAAATTAGTATTAGGAATTATAGTTATAATCTGCTGCTTAAATGCAGTTGCTAAAAATAATGAAGTAATTAAGAGTTCATCAAGACAAGTTATTGCTGATAAAATTGATGAAAATTTAGAAAAAACATTAAATTTTAGTCAATCTAACATAATTAGTTCAGAAGCATTAAAAGAATTTAAAAAATCTTCAATAAACAAGGAAAAAGAAAATAATGATATAACTTCAGAAGATACTTTAATTCCTTCAAAATAAATTAAAATTTCAAAATAACCGCTGTTGAAAAAGACAGCGGTTATTTTTTCTATGAAATAAGCCCATATTAGCCCCATAACGAAAAAATTTTGTATCAAGCAATACTTTTATCAAAAAAATGATTTAACAAACGCTACGGGCTTAATATGACGCGATATGAACTTTAATTTTCCTCATCATCTACATTTTCATCTTCAAAAAATTCATCAGTCATAATTGAAATTCACCTATCTTTAGTTTTTAATCAAGATAGCTGTTCCTGTAATATTTATAATACGAGGATCTACTTATCTGCATAAACCTGCAAAAACTTTTTACGCTTATTTCTTTGTCTCTTACCCGCTTTAACATATCCTGCTCCTCTTTTGAAAGATTTAAGACTTTAACTGGCCGTCCAATTACATTTCCAGTTTTCCTGCTGTATCTTTTCCCAGATTTTTGCGGCATATTTTTAATTCCGTCATTTATTCTTTCAATTAAAATGCTTCGTTCCCTTTCAGCTAAATATATCAGAAGAGGAATTACAACAACATTTACAATTTCGTCCTTTCTGTCATTCACATTATGATTTAAAAGTTCCTGGTTGATTACAGCAATATTAACTTTCATATCCTTAAGCTTTGTATAAAGCTCAGTAACTTCTGTAAAATTACGCCCAAGCCTGTCAATGTCTGTAACAACAAATGTGTCATTTTCCCGAATTTTTGATAAAATTTTCTGCAGTTCAGCCCTCTTCATATTTTTTCCGCTCTGTATATCACAATAAACTTCATCACAGCCAGCATTTTCAAGCGATGCTATCTGCCTTGTCAAATTCTGCTTTGCCGTGCTTACTCTTGCATATCCAAATTTCATTTAGACAACTCCTTTACAAAAATGTATACTAAAATATATTTTAATTTAGTGTACATCATTTTGCTTATTATACCCTTAAATTCAATACAGTTTTAAGTGTGTATTAAAACATCTGTTTTAGTAGATAGATAATTTCAAATATTTAATTGTAGATTGAAAAATTTAGTTTGTTATTTAAAAATTCAATTATAATTTTTTATCATTTATTGACTTTTATTCTTATAAATTATACAATATAAGAATAAAAAGGCGGTGATATAAATGGTTCAAAAGGAAATTTTATTAAAAGAAATCAATAAAAATAATGGTATTATTTCTACTAAAGAAGTTCTAGAGTTCGGCATTCATAAAGATGTATTGAAAGAATTGACTGAAAAAAAAGAGATTATAAAAATAGCAAACGGACTATATGGACTTCCAAACGAAGAAATAGATGAGTATATTTATTTTTCCCATAGGGTTCCGAAAGGTATTTTTTCTCACGAAACAGCGGCTTATTTGCAAGGATTGTCTACTAGAATGCCACTCATTTATGTAATGACTGTTCCAGTCGGAGATAATGTTAGCAGAATTAAGTCAATAAAGGACAATATTATTTTTAAGTACAGCAAAAAAGATTATTATGATATTGGTAAGACAAGCATAACGAATCCTTTTGGCAGAAAAATTTTTGTCTATGATAAGGAAAGAACAATATTAGATCTTATCAAAAACAAAAACAGAGTAGACACTAATGTATTCAGTGAAGCTATGAAGTTGTATTTTAGAGATGATGACAGAGATTTATTAAAGATTTCTAAATATGCTATCTATATGAACATGGAAGAACAGTTAAAACAATATACGGAGGTATTATTATGAAAACATCGGAACAAATAAAAGGAGCTATTAGAAATATATCAAAAAAAACAGGAGTAAATCCAAATTCGTTGCTTCAGATGTGTTTGTTTGAAGGTGTTTTAGAAAAATTATCAAAATCAAAGTATAGTAAAAATTTCATATTAAAAGGCGGGCTTCTCATTTCTTCACTTATTGGAATAGATATGCGCAGCACAATGGATATGGATACTACAATTAAAGGGATTCCAGTAAATGAAAAAACTATATCAAAGATTGTAAAGGAAATACTGGAGATTGAAATAGATGCTGATATTGATTATAAGCTGGTTAAATTAACACCAATCAGGCAAAAAGACGTATATGAAGATTTTTGTGCAAAAATTTCTTGTACTTTTGGAAAAATCAACGCCGTTTTGAATATAGATATAACGACTGGGGATGTTATCACTCCAAGAGAAATGAGATATTTTTACTCTAAAATATTAGAATCAGGGACAATACCCATTATGACTTATACAATAGAATCTGTTATTGCAGAAAAATTTGAGACTATTTCAAGTAGAAATATTACAACTACAAGGGCAAGAGATTTTTATGATTTATATATGTTGTATCATCTCTACAAGGATAAAATTGATAAAGATATACTAAGAGAAGCGATAGAAAGAACGAGTGAACATAGAGGTTCTATAAAATCAGTTAGTCAATATAAAGAGGTGGTAGATTTATTCAAAATTAGCGGAACAACAAAAACCTTATGGGAAAAATACATCAAGAGTAATCCCTATGCAAAAGATATTGATTTTTTAGAAACAATAACTGCTTATGAAAAAATTGGTGAATGTATGTTAAAGACTAAATAAAAAAGGACTTGAAGTCCTTTTTTTATTGAATATTATAAACTCCTATCATATTGAGAACTGCTTCGATTACGTACAACATTCTTATCCTTAACTGTTTTTTCCAGTTCAATATTCAAATTGTTCTTAAAATCATTCCACCAGCTATAAGTATTATCAGGCACATTTTCAATTGCCGCTATTACTGTTTTTTCTATTTCTAAAAGTGAAAACTTTCCATTAGAATCTTCGTGAAGAATATTTGTCATTTGCTTAATGAATTTATTACCTGCATCGTGTTTTCGTCTTATATAAGCTCCCTTAATTTTCTCATAAGCCCTAGCTTCAGCTTCTCCAAATAACTCATCATATTCAAATTTATTATTTGCTTTAAAATTTAAAATATCCTTGTCTGTAACTTCATAATATTTTAAATGCTCACGAACTAGATTATCAACTTCTTTTTGTATAATTGGTTGGGCCAGCTTTTCAAGTTCGGCTTTTCTACGTCTTTTCTTTTCTTCCAAATCTACATAAATGTCATTAAGCTGCCTACGTTTATTATTAATTTCTTGCAGTTCTCGTTCCATTTGAAGTCTTTTATCTAAAATATCCTGCTTTATGGCATTATTCTTGGCTTCTTCCTTTTCTACGTCCTTCTTAATATTTCTCATCAAGGTATCTCCACGTTTTCTCGCTTCGTTAAGAGCTTCATTAATGAGTTCCTCTTTCCGCCTTTCTGAAACGACATAAGGTTTTTCCGCTTCCATTTTCTTCTCCCAGATTTGTTCATCAAGATTACGTATTTCATTATTTTTGCTATTTTGTTCCTTTTCCAAGAAATTAATTGAACTTTTTAAATTACTCGCTTTAGTTTCAAGCGTTTTAATCTGAAAATAAAGATTTTCTCTGTTCTTGATCAGTTCTTCAACTTTTTCTCCTTTTGAATAATCTTCTATTTTTTTATTGATTGCTTCAAAATCTACATTCTTAAAGACTTCATCAAATAATTTTATTTCTTTTTTAAGATTTTTCTTGAAATTTTTGTTATTCTGTCTCTGATTTAATTTGTCCCTGATTATCTTCTTTATATTGAAAATACGCTTAAAGTCTGTAATTCCTTTATTACTTTCTCTTACCTTGAAATCTGTTTCATAGTTTTTAAATTCATTCAAGAAATCTTCCTTTGAAATTTTTTTCTTTCTGTCAATAATTTCCCTTTTTGAAAGAATTTCTGTATATTTCATAAACTCATTTTTTGAATAATTATTGCTGCCAATCTTACTTTCAAGCTCCTTTTTCTCCTTTTCCATAGCGAATTTTGTCCTGTCAAGATCTTCAGAAGAATTTACTTTTTCAGTCCTTCTGACTACAACTTCCGCACCTTCATTTGAAAACACCTTAACCTTATTTTTTAATTCATTAATAGAAGAATTTTTAACCATAAAATCATTTACAAATTCTTCATTGAAAGTCCTGTAAAAATCTTTAGTAAACGGAGAAGTCCCGCTCTCAAATTTAAACTTTTTATCTGACTTATTTTTGTTCAGCTTGGCTAACTGCCTTTCAATGATTTTGGGCTTCTCCTGAACCTTAAATTCCTCAAACGCCTTTTTATACTCATCAGTTCCAGCAATTAGCCCAAGCTCCTTATTTCTTCTCAAAAATGCACTGGTTAAAGCTGATTTAACTTTTGCTGTGTTAACATCACTTACCGTATACTCGTCTTTCTGATTATTCTCTTCTGAAAAAGTCCACATTGACTGCAAATGAGGCGTGCTTTCATCAAAGTGAATTACTGCATATACACAACGAGCATTTTTACCAAATTTTTTATTTAAGAACTCAAGATTTTCCTTATAATACTGCTCCCACTTTTCAAGAGAAAGCATATATGTCAAATCCACTCCATTTCTTGCTTCAAAATTTCCTGTCTGCACCTGCGATACGACGCTTACCACATCCCTGCTCCTGCTGTCAACTTCTGTATCATAATACTGCCGTTCAAGGACAGATAAATCCTTGACAAGAATTTTGTTAAACTGTGTCAGTTCCTGATTTACATTATTCTTAAATTTTTCCAGTTCACGAAATGCTTCTTTGACTACATTGTTAATGCTACTCCTGCCTGATTTAGAATTGTATTTCTTAAAGTTGTTTATCGCTGAAATCTCAGCCATTTTTATTCCCCCTTTTATCAAAAAATGTTTCTACATTTTCCAATTTATTTTAATTATACTTCTTTACAATTTTTTTTGCAAATCGGAGGTTTTGGGACTGTTCAATTTCTGCATCGGCCAGTCGCAATGCAAGAGGGCAAAGCCCTTTGCAAAGCTCCTCCATTCATTTTTAATGAATGGCTCGCCTGTCATTTTTTTCAAAAATTACTGCCGAGCTCTCAAACGCCGAGGGCTTTTCAGGCAAAAAAATGAGTTCGTAATGCGAGCGTTCCACTTCGCAAAGCCGAATCATTTTTCTGCCAGCTTCATCTGAAAAATTTAGTAAAAATTTATTATTTCAATTGAAGTAAAAAGAATTTATTTTCGATATTAAAAGAGCAACCTTTTACAACTGCTCTTATGGTTACTACTATGAGTTTTTAATCTGTAGATCATTACCACTATGGGCTTTTGATTTTATATATATTTATAATCAAAATTTTTAAATTAAATCTTTAATTTGTTCTTCAATATCTCTAATTTCTTGTCTTATTTTTTTTATCAAATGCTGTCTTTTTACTTTCTCTCTTGTCAAAAAAATTCTTTTTTCTTCTATGTCAGATAACTTTATTGCTTCTTTCTGCTCTTCTATCTCTTTTAGTTTTGAACTTGGGTTGTCTGATGTAATTACTTCTATAATTTCAGTTTCTTTAAAATTATCTTTTTTTTGTCCTGTTAAAGTTTTTACAGTTCTATTAGGTAACTCTAAAACTTTTTCAGGTTTTTTAAGTCCTTTAGTTTGGTACTCTAAAAATAATGAATACTTCCTTATTGCTACATTTGCACTATCTCGATCTATACCTAACTTTTCTATCCATTTTCCAAATAATCCATTTCCTCTATTCGAAAAAATTTGATTAGCTTCAAATATTGCTTTTGAATATTTAAAAATATGTTCTATTGATTTTTCTTTATGAAACGTTATGTCATTTTCATATTTAATAAGTTTTTCTTTCTCTGTTCCTGATATATCAAGTTCCTCATAATTTATATTATAAAGACTTTCAATCTTTGCTACTACAGGAACTTTTTTGCTATTGATTTTACTAAGATTCAAATTAAATTTTTTACTCATACCATACCCTCTTTTTTCATTATTTCTTCTGCTAGGTTACTATAATCTTTTGCTCCATTTGCATTTTTTGAATAATCAAATATTGACTGATGTGTAACAATACATTCAGACAGAGCTACATTTTTTCTTATTATACTGTTTAACAAATAATCTTTGTACTCTTCTTGTAGCTGTTCCTGTATCTGATCCGATAATGCTGTTTTTTCTTTTCTAATTAATATAATTCCTGAAATATCCTTTCCTAATCCTTGTGTAAAGTTAATCGTAGCATTAAGCCCTAAAAGTTCATTTATTCCAGGTAATATTACAGGATAAACACTTGAAGTATAAATTGCTGAAGTTGTATAAGCGTTAAACGCTGGAGCTGTATCAAATACTACAACGTCATAATTTTCTGATAAATTTTCTAAAAAATTATTCAATAGTTGGTAATAATATGGCCCTTGATTTTTTAATTCTTCCATATCTTTTTCTGCTTCAGGACCTGCACTTATTAAATATAAATTCTCATTTAATATTTCAGGTTTAAATTTTTTTACTTTATCAAGTAAATAATCTCCCAACGAAGAATTTAATTCATTAACATTTACTCCAAAATTTGTAGAAAGATTAAGTTGTGGATCAGTATCTATCGCTAAAGTTTTTAATCCTTGTTTTGCAAAATAGTGTGCCAAATTAAAAACAGTTGTCGTTTTCCCACAACCACCTTTATTATTAACAATTGCTATTTTTTTCATAATATCCTCCCTAAAATATATTTTCCTTTATTTTCAGTATAACACTATTTATAAAAAAAACAAATTTTTTATTTGTCAGTCATGACTGACAAACTGAATATGTAATAATTTTCCCCTATTATTTTATAATCAAATCCTCCGCCAATTCAATGATTTCTTGTGTAAAATCATTTTCATCAATGTTATAAATAGCTTTTAATTGCATATTCATATTTTTTATCTCCTCTATTTTTTGAGGATATTTTTCAGTCAATTTTCTAAATTGTATCTTATCTTTTAGTCCTGTATATATCGCTTCCAAATTTTCTATTGTTTTTGTATTTTCATTAATTTTATCCCAAATTTTTTCTCTTAAAGTTTTTTCTTTTTCTATTTTAGGAGGAGCTTCAACTATTCTTGTTTTTCTTTCTGAAACTACCCTTGTTTCTTCTTTCTTTTTTGGTTTTCTAGGTTTGCTCAAAGGAATTGAATTATTATTATCTTCTTTTTCAGTAACTGCTACAATATCTACTTTTTTCTCAGTAGAGAATTTAAACTCAAATCCAGTAACTCGGCTTCTTCCCCGTCCACCAGAAAAACCATATTTTTTTTCAATTTTCAAGTTGTATTTTTCTCCTAACTCTCTCATAATTGGCTTTAAAACACGAGTATCAATATTAGTTATCTTATAATTTTCAGGAATATCCATCAAATACCTAAATTCATCAATACTACATCTCCAAAATCCTGTTTTTCTAAATTGTTTCATTCTACGATAAAATTCTTTTACATAACTAGACTTTAAATTCACAAATTCTTCTAACTCAAATCTAGTCCACTCTTTATTAAAATCATTAAGTAAAAATCTAAAATCCTCATTCAAAGAAATCATTAATATCTGTTCATCTAAATTTATTTTAAAAGTTTTAAAAATTGCCATTTGTACAATTGTATTATTTTCTCTGTATGTATAGATCTAAAATCCTCATTCAAAGAAATCATTAATATCTGTTCATCTAAATTTATTTTAAAAGTTTTAAAAATTGCCATTTGTACAATTGTATTATTTTCTCTGTATGTATAGTTCAATGATAATAATTTTTTATTAACATTCATAATCGTGTTAGTAAATTCTTTTACAGTCATATTTTTTTCAAGCATTATTAATTTTTTCAATTCATAAAAAGAGTATTCAAGAACATCTGTACCTTTCTCTTTAAGTTTATGAAAAAACGTTACTAATAAATTTAATTCTTCTGACGAAAAGTTTCTTAATGCCTGATTATTAAAATCATTATTATATTTCACAATCTCATTTCCCATTTAAAATTCCTCCTCAAAAATCATTATACCATATTAAAAATAACACTTCAATAAAAATGTTGTTTTTAATCTCCCAAAACGATACTTTTAATTCCCAAAATGTTGTTTTTAATCTCCCAAAACGATACTTTTAATTCCCAAAATGTTGTTTTTAATCTCCCAAAACGATACTTTTAATTCCCAAAATGTTGTTTTTAATCTCCCAAAACGATACTTTTAATTCCCAAAATGATACTTTTATTAACTCTCAAACTTAATATTTATAAGTGTTTGTGGACACCTAAAAGATATAAAATATTTTAAAAGATATAAAAATCTTTTAAAATATTTTTTTAAAAGAATTAATTTTTAAATTTTTCATTGTTACAAAAAGCTCCCTTATGAATAATTCCTTCATTTTTTAGCACATTCAAAATTTTAATAATCCATATTCGTAAAACGTCGTTTTTAATACGCCAAAAAGTATTTGAATTTTAAATAAAAATTAAAATATCTAAGTAAGTGTTCCTTATTAAAAAAATCTAAATTTTCAATATAAGCCTTCCTAAACAATTTTTTCTTCTTATTCAACTTTCCATATCAAAAAATTTTTTAACGATAAATTTAACCCCTTTCTGACGTTCTCAGATATATTTTAAAAATATATTGACAAACTTATCAGAATAAATTTCTAAAATTTCATATTTTTTAATTTTTAAACTATATATCTATCAAATATTAAATCTTTCTTATCCAATATTTTAAAGGACTTTAACTCATATATGAAGACTTAAATATTAGAATTTACTTATTGTTTCTTACATACGAGAAATAATATTCAATATGAAAAAGAAAAAAAGTTTTATATTTAAATTTGAATTTTTATTTAAATTATGCTAAAATTACTCAGTTTAAATTTAGGGAAATTGACTTTAATTCAAAAAAATATTAATTCATAGACTTTTTCCTCTTAGAAATCCCATATTTTTTCTTTATAACAATAAAATTAAGAAGATTATCAATATTCAACAGAATAAATAAAAGAAAATTTTTAATAAATAATCAAAAAATTTCAAAATATAAAGAAAAATATTTTTTAGAAAACTTTGAATAAGAAAGGATAAAATATGAAAAAGAGATTATTACTAGGAATTGTTTTATTAGGTATAAATTCATTTTCTAAAATGACAATAACATCGTACAATAACGGATCATCAGTATCAAATGGATCATTAACTGAAGCAGGTCATAATTTTTCAGGCATTGTTCAGTTTCTAGGAAATCAAGGCGGAACATATGTAATAAAATTAGACAGTGGAACTAAAATAGAAACAGGAACAAGATTTGATTTAGATCCAAATACAACTATTACAATAGAAGGAGCGAATGGTACAATAGGAACAATAGTAAATGGAAGCAGTGCCTATCCAGTAGGAGCACCAGTTTCTACAAAACATTATTACTTTTGGCAAGATTTAGATGAAAATTCTGCTACTTTACCAGAATCTGGAGTATTAAATGGTAATTTATACACTCCATCTGTTATATCTAGATCAAATAACGCCAGCACTGCTATTACTCACGTAACGACAAAAGTTTTACCGCCAAATACAGCCTCAACAACTACACCAGGTATTTCAACACCGACTCCAAGCACACCTTCAACAGGAACAACTCCAATAACAGGAAATACAGCACCTTCAAATAAAGGAAAAAAAGTTTTAGTAATTCCAAGATCACGTGTTGATTTAGATTTAGTAGAAAATGCTAAAATGACTATGATAAAAAATGTTGAGAAAAAAATAGAAAAAGGAGAATGGGATTTAAATATTGAATATGTAGGTGGAGTAGGAACTAAATATACCGATAAAACACATGACATTTTACAATATAATGGAAAGAGTAATGGAGTTATTCTTTCTTTGAATAAAAATTATGATAAACTAACATTAGGAGGCTTATTTGGATATCAAAATTCAAAAGTAAAATATAAAGATTTTTATAACGGAATAAAAGAAAAAATTGGTTCATACCAATTTTTATTGAATGCAAAATATGATTTTAATGAGAATTTTGATTTAATAGGAACTCTAGTATATTCTACAAATAAACATAAATTTGATGGAAGTAATATTATTTCGTATAATTGGATAAATGATGCAGAATATACTTCAAATATATTCGACATTGAAACAAGATTAGGATATAAATATCTATTTACAAACGGATATATAAAACCATATTTAGGTATCGGAGTATTAAATCTTAAAGAAGGAGCAATTAATAAAATAGGAGCTAAAAAAACCTCTGAAACAGCCTTAAATAGTGTATTAGGTATTTATGGTGTAGCAGAGTTAAACAAAATAGATCTGTATGGAAATGTAGAATATAGACAAAAATATGGGAAGAATTCGTACCATAATAAACGAGATGTCGACTTAACAACAAAAATTGATGCTTTAAACTATAAAAAAACAACAGTCAATGCCAATATTGGATTAAGATATAAAATTACAGATATGTTTGATATAAATACTTCATATGGATTAAATAATCTAAAAAATAATATAATAAAAATAGGTATTGGAATTCAATACTAAAAAATTATTGTAAACTTGCTAAATTAATAATAAACTGTCTTATAAATATAAGATGGTTTTTTTTATATTCAAAATAAAAAAAATACTTTCACATCAAACTTGACTTTTTTTTTAATTTATGTTAGCATATTTTAATCTTTTATTAAAAAGGAGGTAGATTTTGGGATATAAGAAAATAATAATTTTGGGTACATTTTTAATTGCAAGTCTTGCCTTTCCATCTCCAGTCAATGAAGCTAACAGAATCATTGATATTCAGCAGAGACAGCTTGAACAGGAGAGAGTCAGGCAACAGCAGGAGAAAATGCAGAAGGAATTTGAGAATACAAAGTTTGACAGCCCTAAGTCTCAGGTTGATAAGGACATTGAAAGCGGCAACTTGAATTCTAATAAATTTTTAATTAAATCAGTCAATATAAAAGACAATGACAGGCTGCTGTCTCAAAGGGAAAAAAATAAAATTATTGGAAAATATGTCTTTCTTGAACTTAGTTCCAATGATATCAGAAACCTTCTTACAGATCTTACAAACAAGTTAATTTCTAAAGGATATACTACATCTGTTGTAAACTTTGACAGGAATAATGATCTGACTACTGGAACTTTAAACCTGGAAATTGTTGCAGGAAGAATCGAGGATATAAGGATTAATTCCGGAAATGGGCTTGATAAGTATAAGGAATTTTTTATGTTTTCAAAGAACAAGGGAAAAATCTTTAATATCAGGGACATTGACACGGCAACTGACAACTTTAACTCAATCAATGCCAACAACATGACTATGGAAGTTCTTCCTGGAAGAAAGGAAAACTATTCAAGAATTGAAGTAAAAAATAGATTAAAGAATAAATATACTGTCGGAATCTTAGCTAACAACTATGGGGACAGCAAGCAGAATGGAATATGGAGGAGAGGTATCAACCTTAATATTGACAGCCCTCTTGGAATTGGGGACAACTTCTATTTCACATATATGACCGTTCCTAAAAAAGACCCCAACAGAAGCTGGAAAAAGACTGTTGAACAGCTTCAGCCAGGAGAAATTTTACCAATCGGGCCGACTGGATATGATCCTTTAAAAGGGGACACATTGCCATATAAAAGACGGCTTGATATGTTTAATTTCGGATATACAATGAAATTCAGGACATATACTTTGAAATTTAATTCAAGTAAAAGTATTCAGGAAAGCAGCTTCTATTCAGCAAATACAGTATATGACATGTATTCAGGCAGCCATACGTTGTCTGCCGATCTGGAAAAAATACTGTTCAGGAATCAGAAAAGCAAGGTCAGTCTTGATTTAGGGATTAAAAGAAAGCATAACCAGAGCTATCTTGAAAAGTCGGCACTGTCTGACAGGAAGCTTGCTATAGGTACTTTAAGCCTTAATGCTACAACTTCACTTTTCGGAGGGATTTTTGGAAGCTCTTTCGGATATGAGAGAGGGCTTAAAATATTTCATGCTGAAAGGGACAGCGGAAAGATAGATACTACGCCAAAGGCGCAGTTCCATAAATACAGCATGAACCTTAGCTACTACAAGCCCATAACGAACAATCTTGTATACAGGGCAAATGTTAGCGGGAGCTACTCAAACGATGTCCTTTACGGAAGTGAAAGACAGACAATAGGCGGTGTCGGAAGTGTAGGAGGCTACCATACAAGGGAGTCTATTCAGGGAGACAAGGCTATAGAAGTCAGCAATGAGATTGCATACAATATTCCAGTTAAGAAATTTGCGGTTGTTTCTCCGTATGTTAATTATGGATATGGGGCTGCAAAGTATAACAGGGATAAATCTAAATACAGAACTGGATATGTAACTGGAATGACGGCTGGAATCAGGTTTGATACAAAAATCTTTGACTTCGACTTTGGATATGCAAGGCCTATGTCGCATTCAGACTATTTAAGTCCTAAGAAGCAGGAAATGTATTTTAGCGGATCCTTGAAAGTAAGTTTTTAGATAATAACTCAAAATAAAAATTATAGGAAATTTCAAATTT